>JADJXA010000009.1 GCA_016716065.1 Candidatus Leptovillus gracilis
TATCACGACGGGGATACGGTTTTGCTGGCGTTCTTTGCATAGCGGAAACCACTGTTTCGCGTGCTTCCAGGTAAACAGTGAGATTCCCGTGCCATTGTGGTGTGCCGAAAGTGCGCAATAGAGCGAGTGCTGCCGGTTCTGACTTGAGTGACGGTCCTGGGGCTGTTTACCGGACGCCTGGTTTATCCGTTGTAAAACGCGATGCCTGCATCAGCGGTGAAAATCGTGGTGCCGGTCTGTCGGGCGCTGTTTCGCGGGTATTCGGCGCATAATCTTATCATAATGCCGCCGGCCCAACCCATGATGGGCGTTATGCCCATCAGTGGGTTCGTCGCATCAGCCCACGACTTGCCGGCGTCAGGTCTACCAAAGCCAACAGACAGAGGGCGGACCGCTCGTTTTGCTGTGCACGTGGTAAGCCCAAGGAAATTATGGATTTGTTGTGCAGCCTCAATGTGTAGTCGTTATGGGTGTTCGTGCAGTCACGGTTCTAACCTGGCGTCAATCATGGACTGTGTAAGTACCTTTGCCTGGCGGCCCACTCGCCAAGTTTAATACGAGGGTTTCACGGCTGGGGGAATTGGTGATGAGTTTGAGGTCGGTGGCATTTACCTGCGTGTGGCCGCTTCAAGCGTCGAGGAAGTTCGCGTCCAACGGCCGTAGAGTTCAGGTAGACGCCAACCCCCCTGGCCAATGATCCAGGCGATCCGTGTTTGTCCGCATGAAGCAGGTTCAGGTGATTCTCAAAGCCAAGCATTGGCGCGTCACCGAAATATCCCCGGCTCAACACTGACTGACTACCCGGCGTTTTTTCTTCCTTCGACGAAAAACGCCGGATCACACAATAGAAGCCCACGGGATAAAAGCCACTTTTCGGTTCCCGGATTGCAGAATGGCGTTGGGCTTTTGCATGCCTTTAATGGGCCAGTTGAAGCCACTCTTATTGAAATGGCTGAAAGAGCAGGGGGACAATGCTTGGTTCGGGCATCTCGCGTAAGTGCGCTTTCAATCGAAAGTCACCACTGGTCCGGTTGATACGCTGATACCAAGATCGGCCAAAGTGTAGGAAAAGCAAGGGAATGCGCAAAGGCGCTTATTTCAGGCGATCGGCACATGTATGAAGCTCCTAGATCGTCGGGAAAGTAATCTGCTCGAAGGATACTCGTGGGTGGTAAGGTCTGTAAAGGTGTCGTCGGTTGACGTAGAGATAGTCACCGGTCCTCATTGGTCACAGCAATCGAGCCTGATGATAATGTTCTCTTGTAGGACCCTGGTCATCCTTAAACGCTTTGCTGCGCGAGTCAAACAGGTGGATATGGCGGATGGCTGCCCGTTGGAGGATAACTCGCGAAAGGGCCGGTAATACGGCCCATTGCAGAAGCACGGGGGAATGAAAATTGTCAACAGTTGTCCACCCGGCAGGGGTGAGAGCCAGCGCTAGCGCCACAAAAAGCTGAGTATAGGTTAACTGTCTCAATCCCGGCACGGCGTAAAGCAAGTCGGTGGGCTGAATCACTGTTGATTTTTTTTGTAAGGCGGATTCAGTATAGCGTGGGTGTATCCTCGGAGTCTTTTTGAAAACAGAGAACCTGAGAGTGAGTCGGTGGCCGTATGGATGAAATCTTCGGCGTAGATGTTGGCGATAAAATCGCCTCTATGATCGTATTTGTTCAGGGTATGTGATAAGTGCTGAATCAAAGAGTGGTCCAGTTCAAACCATCCACGTGCACATGTGGAAAAATGAAACCCACCCGACCGCCATCTTTCCAGAAAGGCTACAGACAAGGAGCCGATTCCGGCTCCGGCATCCAACAGCGACACGCGCCAGTTCCATCTGAAAAAAAGGCCAGCCATGAACACGGCCGTTCTCTCCGGGGTCAAAAACTGTCCAAATTGGGACTTTTGGGTTGGCCCGGTACTTTACTGGAGAGTTGCAGCCTCGTTCGTTCAACTGCCGAGAAAAAAAGAAAAACTCTCCGGTTACGGTGGGTTAGGAGTAGCCTTGTCTGCCCTATATGCCCATCAGAACTCATATATGACCTTACGGTCTTGCTAAGAGGTAGGCTCCTCCGCACATTGGGCTCAGACCGGTCACCTGGTCTGCTTGTCCACTGTCAGATTGGCTTTACGGGACAATGGAACCCGGGCATGACATAGGTGGTGAATAACGCCATCATGCCAACTTACTATAGCACGAGAGAGGAGAGTGCATCAAAGTCATATGGGTGTGTTTGGCTCGCTCTGAGCTGTGTTTGCGGATTCTGTTCTCTATCCTGAGATAGCCTGTCTTCCAGAAGGTCTTTAGCTGCGGCGGGGAGGGACTGCAGCAGGTGATGGAAGCTTATGAAGCAGAAGAGGGTCAGGCGGGTAACCGCCTGGCCTTCTTTTTCTTTGCCGTGGGCTGGTAGGCAACCGCACTCGCCGGGAGGGGGCTAAGAGGGCGGAGGGGGGAGTGGGCTGGTCGGGGCCTACAGCCTGCGGCGGGCTTTGGGAGCGTGGTTGAAGGGGCCGGATTTGAGTTGGGCGACGTGGGTGTGGCTGCCGCATGTCTGGCTCTGGTTGTCGAGGTGCGCCAGAAGTGGACTGCAAATGCCGTTCATGCGCTGGCGAGAGCGTAAGGTTACCGCGCCGCCGCAGTGGGGGCAGATGGCCTGAGGCAGGAGGCGTCCGGCAGGACGGCAGTGATAGGCTGGTGGGTATCGAGGTGGTGCCGCGCCACATCCTGCGCCGCCGCAACTGACCGACTACCTGCCCGCCTGCTTCCAGCACGTGGAGGTCTACCGTTTCCCCCGACAGTCAACGAGGCTAGTTGGCGTCACCCACACTCCACCCCACTCTGGCATACGGGCATGAACCAGGGCTGAAACTGCAAAGGAGGTGTGGCGAGGACCCGGGGATGTAGGGCTGTGGTTGGTCATCGGCTGGACTGGTGGTTGGTACGTGATGGAACGAATTTTAATGCAAGGTGGGGTTTGTTGTAAGGATTCCATAAAGATTGAGACTGTTCCGTAAAGATTGAGACCGAATACTCTGGAAGGGCTTTGATAGGGCTGGAGTTTCCGTAAAGATTGATAATGGCCTATTTGGATTCCGCAAAGATTGATAATGGCCTACAAGGGGGGCTGTTCGTGCCCTTCATCAATCCTACACGTGAAATTTTCGGGCTACCTCTGGAAAACTACCCATTTCGTCGCCGAAACTTAACTGTCCAGTCTCAATCTTTACGGAACCGGTCTCATCCTTACGGAATGGTCTCAATCTTTGCGGATTCCTACTGGGATCCTACAGGATTCCCACAACCGATCACGTAAGTGTCTTGATGTTTGATGGCAAACTGTATAACCTAGGGGGACGGGTCGCCCCCGCCCCCGGCTTCAAAACCGGACGTGAGCGTTTCCACTCATCCGGCTCCTCGCATGACTGGCACATTTTCATGAGCGCCTCCAACGCTGCCTTAGACGTTTGTCCTTAGCAGTCTTCTGGTGATGACAGTGTTGGTGAAGAAGCTGCCAGTTGGTATAGCTATCTTTACCTCCGCTGGCTTGGGAACAATGTGGTCAACTTCCAGAAGATCACCTGACGTAAATACAATCCACAATGAGCGCAAACCAGATTGCTGTTCAGTAGCTTCGCTACTCGTGTTGGGGTTCCAGTATAAGCCCGCTCTTCTTTTGGCCCCAACCCAATCTCCATCATATGGACTCTTGCTGCCTTTACCTTGACATGTCGCTTGATGGGTGTTTCGAAATGCCGGTAAAGCGGCAGACCAACAGGCGCGGCAAAGAGGGAAGTTCCCGGTCAGGATGCCAATATTTACGGGGCAATCCATTTCCGGATTTAGATGGGTGGCGACCTTTGCCCAGCGGGAGAAGCTTGACAAAGGTGAGATTGCCAGTTTGGAAAAGGCATCTTTTGAAGCAACCGTGGCAAAGGGCAGTCCAGCCGCGTGTAGTTTGTTGAGTTGAAAGACGAGCGTGCCTGTGGTGTGAATGGGTGCGCCTCGATAATGCGCTTAACCTCCTGGTAGTGCCGTTGCATCGCGTTCTTATTGGGTTTAATAATGGTCTTGGCTTTGGTGGCAAGTTGGGCCGGATACCCCGTTTTCCCGGAGCGATTCTTACCCGCCGGGTATTGACGCACATGAAATCCGAGAAATCGAACCCAACCTTGCCTTCATGCTGGGTGAAATGTATGGGTGTTATGTTTTGCTTGGTTTCAATTCCAGCCCCATCCCAGCTAACCATGCTGACGCTGTTTCCTTTAGCTGCTCAATGACGGGTGCAGGTCTTTGTGCAATACCACCAAATCATCGGCATAACGAATTAATCGCGCCTGTGGGTGTGCTTTCCGAGACGGCCGTTTCCAGACCGTGTAAAGCGATGTTGGCTAACAGTGGCGAATGACCCCACCCTGAGGCGAACCGGCGGGTGTGGGGAAAAGCCGGTCTTCTTCCATGATCCTAGCTTTGAGCCAGGCTCGGATGGAACGGCGAAGGGCATAAGGGGAAAAGGTTCCAGTTTTGCCAACAGTGCGGTATGGCTAATGCGGTAGAAGCATTGGGCGATGTCTGCATCGAGGACATTATTTTGCTTTGAGGCAGATAGATTGAAAGATGGCTTCAATAGCATCATGGGCGGAGCGTCCTGGCGGAATCCGTAACTGTTTGGTTCAAAGCGAGCTTCCCATTCGGGTTCCAGGGCAAGCTTGGCTAAGGCTTGCTCAGCTCGGTCGCGTATGGTGGGGATACCCAAGGGCGCATCTCCGTTTTACCTGGTTTAGAATCCATACGCGCCGCACGGGGCGGGCTTTTCTGTCGAAGTTTCAGCGTTTGCGCCAGATACAATCGTTAGCTGGGTGAAAGGCGTTTGACGCCATCAATGCCGGCAGTATTCTTGCCGCGATTGTCTTGCGTAACCCGTCTGACAGCGAGACACCGAGCGTGCCAAGAGTTAATTAAGAGCCTTTGGAGCTTGTGGATTGTTTTTCTGTCATCCTCAATTGAGGCTTGGTAAATACGCTTTTTTGGAGCTTGAAAACCGACCGCCTCGAATTTCTTCCAGGGGCCAGGTCTTTCCATTCATACATCCGGTTGTTGTACCGTGTTCATAACCTGGTTACTCCTACTTGTGTCCTTACCTTCCAATCATGCGTCCCCCGTCTGCCTATCCGGGGCATTACCCCCGGCTTTTGCTTCTTGGGGAATCCTTCCCCGACCGGCATCCGGTTGGCGCCTGCTCAGTCCGGCTGAGAGCACGGGCGGGGTTACTTCGTTCCTGTGGTTCGTTTTGCGTATCCTTAGGGTCAGACTATACACCGGGTTTGTCGGGGTGAACCCTGGTCGTGCTTGCCATGCGCCAGGCCCTTATCCTTTCCCATTTTGGGCAAGCCAATAGTCCGCGTAGGCTTGTTTCTATTCACGATGCTTCAGACGTCTGTTCGTATTCCTACCCATAGATACCTGCTTGCGGGGATGACCTGGTCGAACCCAGGCGACCCGCTTTTTCATCCCGCTTCACGGATTGATGTCCAGTCGCTACCATGGGGATGTAGCATTCTCCGTTCACTAGAGGTTGGGGATTGCACCCAACATCGAACCACAAGTTATCAAGGATTTAGTTAGCCATACTACCTCCTTGCCTCTCATCCCCCGGTCATGAACCGGTTTCGAGAGAACGAATCAAAACGGCAGGAAATAGAGCAGCATCCTCTTTTTGTCACCCATGATGGCCTGCGGCCATGGGCTTTGTGAAGTTTTAATAAGGCCTGGTGTGATGAGGCCGGTTGTAGACCTTGCGTCTGCAACCGGCCTTTTTGTTTACCCATATGCGATCAAAGGAGCGTTTTCCATGTTTATTCAACGTGTATTCAACCATTCGGCTGCGCTCATGGCCGGCCTGGTTTCCCGTCTCATCTTCAGCTGCTGGGCGCGTGGTTATGAAGAACATTATGGCGCCTGCGAGGATGCTTACGCCGCTCATATCGGACCGCTGTACCTGGAGGTCAACCAGTGTTTTGTTCTGGATCACCATGATGCCTACGTTGGTGTTCGGATTCCCACGCTGCACCACAGTAACGGCCGTTGGCAGTGGGGTCGGCTGCACCTGGGGTATCGGTTCTCTCAGGGTGACGAGCAGGTACGGCAAACCGGTGTGGAGGTCTACTGGTTTCGGCCATTGCCCAAAGTGGTCTACGGCAAGTCAAGCCCGCCTGCTGACGACGAAGATTTCCCCTTCTAATGTCTTATCGGGGGAGCGGCGCAATTCATGCCCTCCCCTTTATCAATCCATTTCAACCCCAATTTAATAGGAGAATGATGATGACCGTTTTACGTTACGATGATAATCGTGGTGGTTTAGCCTATCCGTTTCTGCCCAATGAACTACAGTGGCAGATTGTCTCTCATACGTTCGGTGACGAAGAATCGCTGACCAAGATTTTCCAGGTCGCTCCCCCTACCCTCCGCTGGGTGAAGGACGATAAAGTGCTGGATTTAACCATTCCTGGCATGGATACCCAGACTTTCCTGGCTCGCTTCGGCTTGCAACTGTCCATGCATAAAGGTGGTTACGTTTTGAGCAAACGGCTCTCTCGCGTCATGCGGCCGTTTCGTTACTGGGGCTTCTTCCGCGATACCGACATCAGGATAGATTACAACCCGCACCTCGACGGCCGTCTGTGGGATGGCAGCGGCCAGGCCAGCCGCAGTTTCATCCAGCGGCTGGCCGACAGCCTGGATCTCGATGAACGCCATCGCCGCGAACTGCTGCACACGAACCGGTTCGAGGTGACGACGCTGCACGCCGGCGGGCAGGACAAGGGACACGTGTTGGTGGTGGATGATCTCGCCGTCGATTTCATGTTCCCGGCCGGCAGCGCCAAACAGGAGTTGGCGCTGGTAGACGGCAGTGTCTTCATCGGCCTCAATCCCATCCACAGCGAAGACCAGATGTGCCTGGACATCCAGAGCCTCATCAACCTGCATCCCTTCTTCCAGCCAGAGCATTTGTTGGCCTGGGCAGGCATGGAGAGCGAGTTGTTCCTGAGTGGGATTCGGGACGGCCGTTTAGCCAGCATTCTCAACCGCTTGTACGATGCCGAATCCGTCTCCGATTTAGACAGCCTGGCCGACTGGCACGTGGGCGAGTATATCGCCAGCGGTGGCAGCCTGATGTGGTTTGCCGGGATGGTCAAAGCAGTGGCGCGGCAGCATCTCAAGCGATTGGGCAGCCGCGCCAGCAAGCTGCGCTGTCCGGCGCCTGGGGGTAGATATTATTTGTTCCCGGCGGTTGTGGGCAACCGGGACGTGCCAGAAGGTTACGTTGAACTCGACCCGGCTTGCGCTACGGCCTGGGTCAATGACAGCGATTGGTTGACGACAATTGTGGATGTTTTGGGTGGTTGTGATGGCGATGACGCCGTCTGGGTCTTCCCGTTTGCCGACGTCAGTGACAGCGCGGATGGAAACCAACCGTTACAGAAGATGCTTATCTGGCGCAGTCCCAATCAGCTGGGCGAGTATGTGGTGTTGCAGCCGACCGCCAACAGCCATGTCATCGCCTGGGACACGGCCAACGGCTCTCTGGCAGCCCCTAAAATGAAAAGACGCCTGCTCCCGAACCGTATTGATAGCACGAACTATCAGTACGGCGAATTAACGGAAGCAAGCGACTCCCATAGAACAAATGTATCATACACAATCGAGGCCATGGCGTCAACCATCCATCGCGCTGCCGCCAATCAGGGGGTTTTGGGTGCGCATTGCAACGCGCTCATGTTGTGCAAAGCGATTTACGGCCGTTTACCAGACCATCTCCCGGCCACGTTGGAGGCCGTCATTGACGGCTCGGTGAAGACCGGGCTAAACCTGGCACCCGTCAAGCAGTGGAATCAGATGGCCATCACTCGCATGGTTAAACATGGTCAGGCCAACGCCAACCGCGCCATGCCGGCTGTGTTGGTGGACCGGCTGCCGGAATGGTTGCGGCCGCAGGCGGAGGCGGCTGCGAGCGGTTGTCAAACCAGCGGTTGCCAAACCGCCCATTGGCTGGACACTCTGGCCAATGCCCTGGAACTGCACAAGGCGCAGTATTGGGCCGACGTGGAAGCGCTGGCTACGGAAGCGTGCCCGCCGCTGGAACTCTTTGACCACGGCCGTGACTGGCTGCACGTCGGCAAGGATTTGCGTCAGGCGTATAGTCGCGTCATCCGGCAGGCAATCGGCGCTGTTTGCGCTGGCACTGAAGTCGCCTCCGATGATGTTTCGATTGCGCTCAACGCAAACTTCGACGCTGCCCGTGAAGCCAGTGAAGCATTCCTGGCTCAGTGGCCGGTGGAGAAACGGCCGTTTGTCCTGTTAGGCACAGCGGCGTACTTGTATGTACACGGGCCACAAAATGGCGAGCCGGTGCGGGATGCGCTCATCTGGCAGTTGGGCGCCAAACGGGATGGCAGTGGTCGGGAGTCAGGCATTGCCCGGGCCATGCTCGATGCCCTGCGTCAGATTGGACTGCTCGGTGACCCGATATGGACGACATCCGGCGCGGTTCTTTTCTACAACGAGAAGCCGCAAGCGCGGCGTTCCGGCGTACCGGTCAGGCTGAATGGGGTCTGGCTCAACTGGCTCAATTCACGAAACGGCCGTGCCTACAGCCGCATGAGCGACGTGCCGCCGGCCGAACGGGACCAGGCCAAAGCCCGCATTGCCGACTTTGTGCAAGAGCAGTTTCGCGGCATGATACTTACCACCGAGGTGACCGATAGCAACCGGGTGGTGACGCGCACGCCGCATGGCAACCTGTTCGGTTACGTGCAAAAAGACCACGAACTGGCAGCCATCCGCTATGACCAGTGGCGCATTGCCTGGGCGCATGCCATTGACGGCAACGTGTTGGCGGTGCTGGAACCGGCAATCTGACGTTTCTTTTCCTATTCATCAAGACGGTAACTGGCCTTTCGGGGTTAGTTATCGTCTGTTTTATGATCCATTGACGGTATCCATTATAATGTTGGACAAAGCGAGAGTTTGTTCGTCTTGTTTTGCAAAGTTGGAGGACAAAGATGACATTGACAATTGACCTACCGCAAGATTTAGCGCGTGAACTGGCAACTGAAGCCGGTAAGCTGGGCATACCCTTATCCGATTATGCCTTACGATTGCTCTATTCCCGAGAATTAACTGAGAAAAAACCTGAAACAGGTGACGAATTGGTAGCATATTGGCAAGAAGCTGGGCTTATAGGCTCTCGCAAGGAGATTGATGATAGCCAACTATATGCGCGGCAAATTCGTGCTCAGGCAGAGACACGAGTGCGGGAGTAGCCTCTATGTATCTATTAGACACAGATATTCTCATTGATGTGCAGCGTGGGCATAAACCGGCAGTGGCATGGTTTGCTGAACTTGAATCGATACCTTCTGTGCCAGAATTGAAAATAGAACAACCATACGATCGGTAATCACAATTTCTTTTTAGTTTTGCCAGGACGGCTATCTGCTCTTCGGAGTAGGTAGCCGTTTTTTTTGCTTGCGCCTGGTTGGGGGGAAGACAAAGGGGCTGGCAGGGCTGCCCGGAGGCGCTATCGCGCCAGATAAGATGAGTTTTTTATCAACCCAATTTCACGTTATAAGGAGAGTGACACATGTATCAAAAACTCATCATCGTTGGCAATTTGGGCAGCGCGCCAGAAATGAAGTACATGCCTGACGGGCAGGCTGTGACCAACCTTTCCGTGGCTTGTAACCGGCGTTGGACGGATCGCGCCAGCGGCCAGCCGCAGGAAGAAGTCACCTGGTACCGCGTTTCCGTGTGGGGGCGTCAGGCCGAAGCGGCCAACCAATACCTGGACAAAGGTCGCCAGGTGCTGGTCGAAGGGCGGCTGCGTCCCGACCCGAACACGGGCGGCCCGCGCCTGTGGACACGGCAGGACGGCTCGGTGGGCGCATCGTTTGAGATGGTGGCCGACCGGGTGCAGTTCCTGGGCAGCAATGGCAACGGCGCCACCGCCAACGGCGCTAACGGTCACGCCAACGGCGCGGCCGAACCGGCCTATGCCGAGGACGACGTGCCGTTCTGAAATAGGCGTTGTTTCCAATGAGAGAGAGCAGTCACCCAACCGGGTGGCTGCTCTTTTTTTGTTTACCTGCACCTGTTAACCGGAGGTCTCATGCTTGAAGCCCTAATCCTCATTTCTCTCGTCACCATTCTGGTCATCCTGTTTTGGCCGCGGCGCAGCCCGTATGTGCGGAATGTGACCAAATCCTACAACGGACGGCGGCATGGCGTTGACCGGGAGTAATCCTGATAGCTGCCCGCCTTGGTCACTTATGGGGTCGGGCCGTGATTCGCACTGTTGTTAACCGACGCCGCCGGGCCAGCAGCCCGGCGTTTTTCTTCGCCCGGTTCTGGAGGCCATTGGCGTTTCCAGACCGGGCGCTGTGCTACTTACCTGGAGGACAGCCATGGACAGTTATCAAGATTCACCCGCTGGTGGAGGGATGCCACTTGCGCCGCTCACCGGCGACGTATCGCTGGAGGAGTTACAGGGGCGCGCCGGGGCACTGGCGCGTGAATTGGGGCAGCAATACCACTTTAACGGCCGTGAATGGCAGGTCCATTGGGCCGATATGAAACAAACCGCCCTGCTGGCGTTCCTGGAAAACCAACACCAACCGCTGGCCTATGCTTATACCTGCGCCCGCACGGCCTTGAAGAACTATGCCTGGGTCCACGTGCGCGGCCTGAACGGTGGCTGGAAATCCCTTGTGGCGCGCGAATATACGCTGATTGACACAGCCGAAAGCATTGACGCCGATGACGAAAACGGCGCTGACAGCCTGGTCTGGCGGGTGCCGGAAGTGCGACAGCGTGACCTGGTGCCGCGGCCGGTGGAATGGACGGTGCTGTGGCATGAAGCCGGACCACCGCCGGACACAGCCGATTTGTTCCGTGACCTGCTCACGATTCTGGTAGGCGTCAGCAGCGAACGCTGGTATCCGGAACAGATGTACCGCGGCGCGCTCATCGTGGCGATGCGCCTGACGGGCTATACCTGGGCTGATATATCGGCGGTCGTCGGTGATCTGGAAAGGGAATCGCTGGTGAACATCTACCAGGAATACCGGCAGAAATATCTATTGCCTTACGCCGAACTAGCGCCGTTAGGCCAGGAGATGGTCAGGCTGCGCGGTGAGATGCGCGTGCAGTGGTTTGAAACGCTGCGTGAAGGGTGGTTGCAGCGGCCGGAGCGTAAAATCGTGGTCCTGCCCCACGGCATTTACACCCTGACTTACAAACAAGACAAGCGTCGCTCTGATGAGATACTGGCCAGTTTGCAGAAGGGACGGCGGGTGAACGGCCGCATCCGCACCAGACAGGTGTTTTTGGGACCGGCCGGGTCGGTGACCAAAGAGCTGCTGTGGGCCAAATCCCTTGAACTGGAGCGGCGGTTGACCGTCTTTCTAGAAGAGGCTACGGGCAACCTGGGGCGCATCAACCAGTCGCGCCAGGTGATGTTTGGCGTGATTTAGAGCGGAGCAGGTGTGGGCGCAAGAAACGTGGCGCGCTCATGCCTGCGCTCTGGTTGTCCAAAACCGGAAACGATGGCCTGCGTGTGGGGCATCGGGTGAGGCGTTGGCTGGTGCAAGCGAATACCCACCCACCCGCCCATTGGCGAGCAAGCTCGCCGTGCAGCAGGACTGCTGCTGAAGAACCACCTGTGTCCACCAGCGCCGTCCGCCGCTCTTTCGTTTAACATCCACCTGAAAAGGTGCATTTATTTCGTATCGGATATGCTATAATATTTGTTATCCGATACCGATATATGGAGCTTGCGATGCTAGAGACCCGTCTAAAAGAGCGAATTCAAGCTAAAAAAGCGCAGTTGGATGCATTACGGCCGTTGCCAACGGCCGCCGTGCGCCGTCTCAACGAACAACTGACCATCGAGTGGATTTACAACTCCAACGCCATTGAGGGCAGCACCCTGAGCTTGCGCGAAACCCAGTTGATTCTGGAACAGGGCATTACCATTGGCGGCAAAAGCCTGCGCGAACATTTTGAGGTGATCAACCACCAGGAGGCGATTAAGCTGGTGGAATCTTTGGCGGGGCAGCAGGGACCGCTCACGCCCTTTTATGTGCGCCAGTTGCACGCCCTGGTTTTGGCAAAAATAGACGATGAGAATGCGGGGCAGTATCGAAGTCTGCCGGTGCGCATTGTAGGCGCGGCCCATGAACCACCGCCCGCCTGGGACATCCCGGCGCAAATGGATGATTGGGCAAGCTGGCTGCAAGTGCAAGAGGGAATGATGGAACCGGTAGCTTTGGCGGCGTTGGCCCACCATCAACTGGTGGCTATTCATCCGTTTATTGATGGCAACGGCCGTACCGCCCGCCTGATCATGAATCTGACATTGCTGCGGGCCGGGTATCCGCCCGCCATCATTGCCCGCGTTAACCGGCGACAATACTACCGGGTGCTGGCCCAGGCCGATAGGGGGAACGCGACGCCGCTGGTGAACTTTGTTGGCCGGGCAGTGGAGCGCAGCCTGACGCTCTATCTGGAAGCCTGCACGCCGCAGACAACACGGCCGTCGGTAGACGAGGAGTGGCTGCCGCTGCGGGAGGCGGCAAATCTGACGCCTTACAGCCAGGAGTACCTGAGTTTTCTGGCGCGCACGGGCAAGTTGGAGGCAATCAAACACGGCAGTAACTGGCTGACAACGCGACAGGCGCTGGAAGCGTATCTGCATTCTGTGGGCAAGACGCGAGACCGGTGATGGGTGACGCCGGCATGAAGGCGAAGGTTTTGGTGAAGCCGCAGCATCCTGGTTGGCGCAGTGATTACCCACCCGCCCACCCGGATTGAACGCCAGGGCGTTCAACCTGAAGGTGCTGCACCTTCAGGCAGCCAGGCCACCCCCCACCCTGATCTGGCTTAGCAAGCAAGCTTGTCTGGTGGCGCGAAGATCATGCACAGGCAGGGATGATGCACAGGGGGCAAACGGCCGTTACTTTAACACGTCACGATAGGCGCACAATCTTCCTGGGGATGGTGCGCATGAACTTTGGTTTGACACACGCCCCACCATCCATATAATCTAAGCTAGATTTGCACGCACGGATGATGCACCCATGAGGCTGCATGATCCATCTCCCCACAACTGAAACACCAGGCCGACGGCGACGGCACATCCACAAACAGGCGCGTTTGGTCTTGCCCCAAAGGGTTCTGCTGCGGTTCGTGCCGTTGCGGCCAACGACAATTAGAATTACCCACTGACGACAATTAGAAATGCCCATTTAGGCGTCAACGTGACTGCGGCTAAACTCCTGACATTTATGTAAGGAGTAAAGCAATGACAGCCACCGACGCACAAGTGAGGATTGCTATGCGTGAACGAAAAAGGGTAAGAATCAGGAACAGGCGGCGGCCAAAGCCAATCTGCGCAGCCGCAAAACAGTCAGCAAATACGAGCAGTCGGGTTTGCTGCCCCGTCAACTAAGAAGGCGCGGACGTACAAGACCCGACCGGATGCTTTTGCTGCTGAGTGGCCGATGTTAGAGAAAATGCTGGCCGCGGCCCCGAGTTGGAAGCTAAGACATTGTTCGACTGGCTGTGCGAACAGCAGCCGGGCAAATACCAGGAGGGTCAACTGCGTACCCTGCAACGACGTGTCACGACCTGGCGGGCGCTGAACCAAGAGCAAACGGCCAGTCTGGACCAGATACGGGAGCCAGGCGAGATGATGCAGTTGGACGGCACCTGGATGACCGAACTAGAGGTGACGCTGGAGGGACAACCGTTCAAACACATGCTCATCCACAGCGTCCTGCCTTATTCCAACTGGGAATGGGGGCGTGTGGCGCAGTCGGAATCGTTGAGCGCGGTGCGCCTGGGCTTACAAAGCGCATTGCTGAATTGGGCTATGTGCCGCAAATTGTCCAGACAGACAACAGTTCGGCGGCAACCCGCCGCTTGCGCAGTGATGAAGAGGGACGCGAACGGCCGTACACCGATGAGTATCTGGCGCTGCTGGCCCACTATGGCCTGACGCCGCAGACGATTCATCTGGGTGCGTCTGACGAGAATGGGGATGTGGAATCGAGCAACGGCAAGCTAAAACAGTCGGTGGCGCAGCAGTTGTTGCTGCGTGGCAGCCGCGATTTCGCCAGCCTGGCGGTGTATGAGACCTTTTTGTTTGACATCATGGACAAGCGCAACAAACGGCGCGAGATGCGATTGCGCGAAGAATTGGCGGTGATGCGGCCGTTGTCGGCCACGCCGCTGGCCAACCACAGCAAACTGCGGCTGCGCGTCAGTCAGGGCAGCCTCATTCGAGTGCTGGAGAAGACTTATTCTGTGCCCACGTCGCTCATCGGCAAAATGGTGACGGTGGTTATCCATGAGTGGTCGTTGGAGATTTATTACGCCGGTCAACTGGTAGACCGCTTCGCCCGGCTCATTGGCAATGAGGTCCACCAGGTGAATTACCGCCATGTCATTGACAGCTTGCTGCGCAAACCGGGGGCTTTCGCCGCTACCGGTATCGGGACGATTTGTTCCCCTCGCTCGTCTTTCGGCAGGCGTGGGAGGCGCTGGACCGGCAGTATGCGCCACGCCGGGCCGATTTAGCTTATTTGCGAATTCTGCATCTGGCGGCGCGTCATCTAGAGTGTGACGTGGCGGCGGCTTGAACTGCTGCTGACCACCGGTCAGACGTGGAGCGAGGTGGATGTGGCCGAACTCCTGCGTGTGGAAACGGCGGTCGTGCCGGCGCTGACGCAGCCGGTGGTGGAATTGCGCCTGTACGACCAGTTGTTGGTCGGCGGTGGCGCGCTGAGCGGTGGCGCGCTGAGCGGTGGCGCGCTGAGCGGTGGCGCGCTGAGCGGTGGCGCGCTGAGCGGTGGCGCGCTGAGCGGTGGCGCGCTAGGCGGTGGCGCATGACGACGGGCATGAATCAGAGCGAGATGGTGCGGCTGCATTGCAAGACGCTGCGGCTGCCGACGATGGCAGCAGCGCTTGAGGAAGGGATGCGCTGCGCGGAACGGGATAACTGGCCGCTGGATGCTTTTTAGCCCACTTGTTGGAACAGGAGGTGGCGACGCGGCAGCAGCGGCGCATTGAGCGTCTGCGGCTGGAGTCGAAGCTGCCGCCGGGGAAAACGTTTGCCGTTTTTGACGAAGGCCGCTTGCCGCTGCGCATCCGGCGGCAGTTACCCTATTTGCAGGCCGGGGACTTTGTCAATCAGGCCCAGAATGTGTTGTGCTTTGGTTTACCGGGCACAGGCAAAACGCATCTGGCGGCGGCCGTGGGGCATCTGTTGGTGGAAAACGGCCGTTCGGTGCTGTTTACGCCGACCTTCAAGCTGGTGGGGCGGCTGCTGCGGGCTAAGCAGGAATATGAACTGGAACGAGAACTGCGGCGTTTAGACCGGTTTGAGGTGGTCATTCTGGATGATATTGGCTATGTGCAGCAGAGTCGGGAAGAGATGGAGGTGTTGTTCACCTTTTGAGCGAGCGGTATGAGCGGCACAGTCTGGTGATTACCTCCAACCTGGTCTTTTCGGAGTGGGACAAGATATTCAAGGACCCATTGACGACGGCGCCGCCATAGACCGGGTGGTGCATCATAGCATCATCATTGAGTTTGGGCGAGACATCCAGAGTATGCGCATGGAAGAGGCGCAACGGAGTCAGGCGGCGCTGCGACCAGAGGTGGGCGTAGGGTAACTTTTCATGGGGGAGAAAATCGTGGCAAAAATGACGCCAGAAATCCGTGACCAACTCTTGTTCTGTTATCCCGACCCCGTGCCTGTGTGCTCGGTGGAGTCACCCGCCTGGTTTGCCTGGTTGGAAACGGCGTCGGCCTTCCGCTATTGCAGTGGACAGCGGCGCAATCTGTGTCGCGGGCATGGCCCGTTGTATGGACCTGTGTCTTTCCGCAAGGAGCGGCGGCGGCAGATGGGACTGTGGTATGCCTATCGCCGGGTGCATGGCGTTTTGTACAAGCGGTATGTTGGTAAGTCGGCCGGGTTGACGCTGGCGCGGTTGGAGGAAACGGCCGTGTGGCTCAATGAGATATGGTGACAGATGGGAAGCATTAAGGAGGGCCTATGGTGGTGGTTGGCAGGCTGGCTGACGGCTTGTCGGGGCGTGTTTTTATGGGAACGGTATGGGCATTTCTAATTGTCGTTGATGGGCATTTCTAATTGTCGTTGACAGCCGTTGGCTTTTTTTGCCTTTCCAGTTCCCCACACTTATACAATCGAGAGCAATGCGCCACTGACCGCCGCCCATTTTGGTGGAAACTGCACTCCCGAAACAGGGCCGCGCCCGGTTGTTTCGGCTGCCTGGTTGTGCCTCATGCCGCCTCCCCTATTACCCCCAAACCCACATAAAACAAATGGAGGCTCCCTTTGACTGAGATACCCATTCAAGAAAATCGTGAAGATCGTTACGGCAAGACCGAACGAAAAAACCTGACCCTGACGGCCGAGGCGGTAGAAGCAGTGCAAGCATACGCGGACCGGCACGGCCTCTATTTTAGCGTAGCCATTGAGTCCCTGGCCCTGATGGGCCTGGGGCAGACCACCGCCGACGCTTTGCCCCGCCTGGTCGCCAACCTGCTGGAACGGGCGTTCAACCGGCAGTTCAACCGCTTCGCCAAGCTGCTTTCCTATGCCGCCATTTCGGCCGAGGAAGCCAACGGGAAAACCGACTTCCTCATCCTGCAACTGTTTCGGCGTGAAGCCCAACGCGATCCGGACAACTTCACCGACATTATGGGGGTTTCTACCGACCCCCACAAACAGCCGGACGCCCAGGTGCGGTTGATTAAGGAAAATCTCTGCGCCGACATTCATCAAGATGCCGTCGCCCACCTGAGAAAGCCGTTAAGCGAGTTCGTTTCTCTCCTGACCCTGGAGGTGGCCGATGCCGCAGACAATGGCTGACCAGTATCCCATCCCTTTCATCGGCGTGCGCCTGCACGAAAACCGGACGCCAACCGGGCGGCGCACCAGTACCCCGGCCAGACGCGCCGCGCTTTATTTTGCTTACGGCCAGGAGCGACAGAATCAGCTTGAAGAAAAGCAGCGCGGCGAGTGGCTGGGACCAGACGGCCGTTCCCACACCCACGAAGCCGTCATAGCCTGGGCCAGAGAAGCGGCCCTGAACCATCGCTACACCTTTGAAGCGCTGCTCTCCGTGCAGCAAGGGGAGCTAACCCCGGAACAATTTTGCCAGGCCATGAGCCAGAGCGGGGAAATCGGGGATTGGCGGCTGGTCTCCCATCAGGATACCGATTACCGCCACGCCCACGTCCTCTTTTTTCGGGATAAGCGGCTGGATAAGACTACCTTCCTGGCCTGGCAAACGGCTGTGCGTCAGGAGTTGGCCCGGCTGGAGCAGCAGCAGTTGGCCGCAGCGCCCACGCCAGACCTGGAAAAAGAAGTGCAGCCGGAAATGGCGTTGGCCGCAGAGCCAAAGCGCGTCCGGCGGCAGGAGGTGAGTTTAGGATGGTGAATATGATAAGCAGTTACCAGGCAATGGGCCTGTCGGAGGTGGAACAATGGATCTGAACAGCACTACTCAAGTTACCATCGGTACTTACGTTAAGCAGTGGTGGCAATCACTGCCCGCGGCCCGCAAAAAACGGATCGGGTCTGTGTTGGCTGTCTTTGCTGCTTTCTGGTTGGCGGGGGCGATACATGCGCCCACGGCCGTGGCCGGGATTGCCCGCCTGGAAGGGGTGGTCCGTCCGCTTATGGCCGTCGGCATGGGCGGTTTCTCCTTTCTCTGGCGCGTCTTGAAAAGCAGCGGCGTCATCACCGAAACGCGGGAAACGCCCAACCTGCTGTGGCTGCCGCTGGCCCTGGTTGTGCCGGGGGCGATTGGCCTCTTCCTTTACATCCTCAGCCAGCCGCCCAACCCGCTGTATGGCGTGCAAAAGATGCTGGAAAAAGCGGCCCGTTCCCAGGGGCGGGTCGCAGCCGCGGATCTCAAGGAGAAGCTGGTCATCAAACAGGGTGTGCCCCTCACCCAGATAGATGAGGGCAAGGGGAAACTGCTGCTGGGTCTGGATTACCAGAAATCGGAAGGGCATGTCATGGTGGTGGCGCCGACCCGGGCCGGGAAGGGGCTGCATTTAACCGACACGCTGCGCCATTACCCCGGCCCGGCGCTGGTGCTGGATCCAAAGGCCGAGCAGTTCCAGCGCACGGCCGCCTTGCGCCGCCAACTAGGGCCTGTCTATCGCATCCCCGGCCATCAGGTGCATCTCTCCGCTTACTACCGCCACCTGCGCGACCGGGATGAGACCATTGAACTGCACACCCATCTGTTACGGCCGTGGGCCAGTTCCGAGCCGATCTTTGCCGAAAAAGCGCTGTCGCTGTTTACGGCCGTTGGTCTTTATGCCCATGCCATGCAGCTTAACCCGATCCGCCTTTTGCTCGACTTGGCCGAGAGCAATCCGGTCGAAGCGTTAACAGCGCTGCGCACCGTCCCGGCGGCGCGGCGGCACGTGGACATCTTCACCAATGGCGCCGCCCCGGCTGCCTATCAGGAAGACAAGTTCGTGACATCGGCCCTGGGCAACTTCACTACCCGCCTGGCTCCCTACCAAAAACACATTGATACCATCGCTCCACCCGACTTGCGCCGGCGTGACCTGATCGTGCCGCCCGATTGGGCCAGTCAGAACGGGACCATTTATATCACGTACAGCCTCAACGACTTGCGCGCCGCCGGGGGCGTGATAGCCGCCACGATTGCCGCCATTCTGCGGTATCAAATGCGGCAAGCGCAGAAGCAGAAGATGCTGGTGACCATTGACGAACTGCCCGCCGTTGGCCTGCGCAATATCGCCGACTACCTCTCCACCTGCGGTGGTTTTGGCATCACCCTGCTGTTGTACGTGCAGTCGGTGGCCCAACTGCAAGAGTTATACGGCCGGGAGGGCTTGCGGGCGATTCTGTCCAACTGTGACCACCAGCTGTGGTATCCGGCGGCGGAGATGGAGACGGCGCGGTTCATGTCGGAACTCTACGGCACGACGATGAAGGCCAACCCGATGCAGTCGGCCTCGCGCAGCGCCCGGCAGCAGCAGAACAAAGAAGGGCAGGCGCAGATACAGACCAGCAGCAATCAGGGCGCGTCCTGGTCATGGCGGGAGGGGGCGGCGCTGTCGCCCAATGAAATGATGGCCTTGCCCAAAGGTCAGGTCCTGGCGACCACATTGGCGGACCAGCGGTATGTTTTCCTGGGGCAGCGGCTGAATTCTATTCCCCTGTTTGACCAACTGCCGCCGCCGGATGGTCTGCATTTGCCGCAGCCCGTCTACCGGTCGCGCAAGTATACGGATTGGTCAACTGTGGCGGATAAGGCGGCGTCGCGGGCAACGGCAACGGCCGTGGCCGCCAACCAACCCCAGGCGCAAGATAAGCCAGGTGACAATGCCACCGGAGCGATAGATACCCCGCAACCAACGGCCACAAACGCAACGGCCGTTGCGCCTGAAGCAGAGCCGCCGCCAGAAGCGCCAGCGCCACCTCCTCCGACCAGCGCGACCCGGAAGATGCGGTGAGGGCGGCGCTCGATGACGCGCACTTCTCATCGCTGGCAAAACCGGCCAGGCAGCTACGATACCCTGCACGCGCAGCGGCTGTTTCCTGCCGGTAACCCGTATGGGATTCCCGATCTGCGTCACACCCCGGCGAGAGAGGTTCCGACCTGGTTGGTTCCTTACCGGCAGCGCATCCGGGCCAATGAGCCACTGGCTGACGGCTGCGTGCATTTTTTCCTCGATGATTACCGCTTCGAGACGGTGTGGAACCGGCCGTTCAAGGCGCTGGAGGCGTTACGGCAGTATCGCACACTGTTGACGCCGGACTTTTCTCTCTACCGGGATTGGCCGCTGATGCTGCAACTGTGGAATACCTACCGCACCCGCTGGTGCGGCCGTTTTTGGCAGGAAGAGGGGTTTACCGTCATTCCCACGGTGAGTTGGAGTACGGCCGTTTCCTACGACTTCTGCTTTCTGGGCGTGCCCCGGCGCAGTGCGGTGGCGGTATCGGCAGTGGGCGTTAATCTCGATGCGCCGTTGGAGTACCGGCTGTTTGTGGACGGGTTTGTGGAAATGGTGCGGCGGCTGGAGCCGGTTGTAGTGCTGAGTTACGGCCGTTTGCCCGCCGCCTGTCACGAGCTGGCGGAGATTGTGACCTATCCCACCCGCTGGACCAACATTCGAATGGCGCGACGGAAAAGAGGGGTATGAATCAGGCAACAACCGGCATTAATTTGAAAACACGCGCCAAGCGGGCGGCCGTTTCCAGGTCGCCCCGGCGCAGCGCCAGGCGTACATCATCGAGCTTGTAGGCATCTGCCAGCGAAAGATAAGGTGACCATTCATCATCGGTAGTGACGAGGTTAATGGATACCTCAGCGGCATATTCACCCTCATGAATGAGTTTGGTGATTTGCTTTTGGGTCATGATTTTCTCCTCATGAAATCGCTTGACCAGCGAGCCGGATCGGGCCGATAAGCCGTTACCAGCACAGCCGGAGATGCTTTGCCTTTGGGAATACCCCAAACGATATGGATGGGGCGCCCTTCATCATCAAATTGGAGAACAAGAACCGCAGGACCTTTATGATACTCAGGATAATCTTCAACCAAAATAGCTGTTGCCGTACCGGCAACCACATCCCGCACAAAAATATTGTCGGCTGCCAGTTCATCATAACCATGAGCCGAAATTCGTATCTGACCTTCGCCAACAAGATGAACAATATCCCGCAGTGTTTCACTCACAAGCCAATCATAGATGAAGCAGGGCAATGCGTCAACGAGGTGAAAAGTGTGACTGTTTTCACGTTAGGAGGCGCTTAATAGGCGGACGTGGCGCGGGCAGCGGCGCAGGGATGGGCACGGCCGTTTTGCCTGCTGACGTTTTGGAAAGCCTCTCCTACAATGTGACGAGTTTCGATGACCCGCTGGGTGGGGCCGCCTTTCCTTTCCTGGAGCAGACGAAACGCGCCTGGCGGATTCTCGCCTATTCGGCAGGCTCAAGGCAGGCCCGGCAGGTGGACGAAACGGCTGAACCCCATCCGGCGCATACGTTTGGGCTGGATGCTCCTACCCTGCGTTGGGTCAACGGCAGCCAGGTCAGCGACCTGTACGTCGATGGGATGACGACAGAGCAGTTTCTGGAGGCGACCGGTTTGCAGTTGGATATGCACAAGGGTGGCTTTGTGTTGTCCAAACGGATCTCGCGCATCATGCGCCCTCATTTTGTTAGCGGCTTTTTTGCCCCCGATGACGTGCAGATAGCCTATATGGCGCAATCACCAGCGGAAGCCAAAGGTTGGGATGGCGCCGGCCTGATTTCCCGCCGGATGCTGCGAAAGATGGTTTTGGCTGAGGAACTGCCCCCTGCGAAGCGGGAGCGATTGGACACGGAACTGCGCCACGCGCAGCGAGTGGAGTTCACCGTGATGACGCCCAAAGGGCAGGACAAAGGGCATGCGATGGTGGCGGATGATTTGCGAGATGAAAACGGCCGTCCTGTAGACTTCCTCCTCCCACGGGACACCAAGACAGAAGTGCGGCTGGATACTTCGAAAAGCTCAGGACGTCGTACCTTTGTCGGCGGCCCAACATTCGTTGGGCTTAGCTTCGTCCATGGTCACAATGACATGCGCCTGGACATCCAAAGCTTGATTAACCTCTACCCCTTCTTTCAGGAAGAGCAATTGTTGGATTGGCTAAAAGACGAAGGTGATTTGTTTGTTCAGGCAGTGGAAACGGGTCAGGTGGCCGAAGCCATGGGCAGGATAGATCACCATACGACCCTTGAAGAAGTGCAGGCATGGCCGCTGCGCGAATATTTTGCCAGCGGCGGCCACCCCATGTGGTTCCGCAGCCACGTCAAGAGCCTGATGAATCAGCACCTGAAGCGGCTGAATCACAGCACGCTGGAGAAAATGCGGCTGCCCATTCCCGGCGGCCGTCACTACGTCATGCCGGCGGCCGTGGGGCGGCGGGCAGGGATCAAGGGGCTGGACGTGCCCAGAGGCCATATCCAGATTGACGACAGGCGTGGCACGGCCTGGGTCAATGACGACGACTGGTTGGCGCTGCCGGATTCGCCAAAAGGCGAAGGAATTGCCGCCATTCTGGGTGGGGCCGATAACGATGACGCCCTCTGGCTGCATCCCTTCACCGACCACGACGGCGAACGCAAGGTGCTGGCCTGGCGCAGCCCCAACCAGGTGGGAGAGTACGTGATTTTGCGGCCGACAGCGGCTTCACATGCCTTGCCCTGGACGACGAGCATGAATGATGCGGGAGAGCGGGGAACGACCGTTTACCCGCCCGCCGACAGCCGCAGCCTGCCGCTGCGCGTGGATTTCATGGAGATCGAATATCTGGGCCTGGTGGATCCGGGTACGGCCGGCGGCCTGGACGAAGAGGATGCCTACAGCGTTGCGGTGATGGAATCGGCAATTAGCCGGGCCATTGCCAACCAGGGCGCACTGGGTATGTATTGCAATTCACTGATGCTCAACAAGGCGCTGTACGGCCGTTTACCAGGCAACGGTGCGTTGCCCAACCCCCCTGCCCCATTGGAAGACATCATTGACAGCGCCGTGAAAACGGGCGCAGACCTGAGCCGGGTTGTTTCGTGGAACTATGCGAACTCGCGCGAGATTTTGGAAAGCCGCACGCCTATTCCAGCTATCTTGCATAAAAGGCTGAGTATTGACTGGTCGGATAAGGAAAAACGCCCTCCCCTGCCTCGCGCCAGCGGCATGGCCGGGGGTGAACTGCACTGGTTGGATCGGTTGGAAGGTGGCGTGAAGGCCCACATCCAGGCGATGCAGGCAAAGCGAGACGAACTTGTTAGTCAGGCACGGCCGCCGCAGGTAGTGGTGGATGCGGCGCTGGCCGATTCTGGGGCAGTGGAGTTGGGCGCGGGCTTGAATAAAGCGTACGCGGCCGCCTTACGAATGGGCAAGGGCCAATATGCCAACGTGTTGGAGCGGGCAAAAGCTGCGGCGGAGAATTATCTGGCGCACTTTCCCCCTGAGCGGCGCGGGTCGATTTTGCTGGGGGCATTGGCCAGTGTGTATGGGAAGGAGGATGGTGGGTCGGATACGGCCGTTTGGCTTTCAGGCGACAAAAGGACCCGGGACCAGACTCAGCCTGACATTGGGGCGTCTCCGATTGCCCACCATACGATTGAGGCATTGCGGGAAATAGGGCTGTTGGATGACATCATTGTCACTAAAGAGGGGTTGGTTGTGTATCCGGCTGGATTGCATGGTGAGGACTAAAATAGAAGTTTGTGAGGAGAACGGCCGTTTGTTCCCCAACTCAGCGCCCGAATCCACTCTGGTGGTTTGTCAGCAGATGGCGCGTTCAATGACTACCTGGTTGCGTCAACATCTCCGGCAGCGGCCCGACATAGGTAATCACCAGCCGCTGCCCGGCGCGGGTGATCGCCATGTACAGTTTGCGCGTATTGTCGCGGATCAGTTCCGCCCGCTCCTCGTCCGCAAGACGAATGCTCTGCTCCTGTTCGTACAGTTCGTGCGCCCCCATCAGGAAGACGATGGGGCTTTCCAGGCCGGTGGCGGCGTTGAGGGAGCAGACGCGAATCTGGTTTTTGGGGTCGGTCTGGCCGGGGTCAACGGCCGTTCCCACCCCAAACGCCCTGTTCACCCGCGCCAAAATCGGCCCAATTTCCTCGCGGCTGGCATGGATGAGCAAAATATCCCGCCAGGGCACGCCGCCCTGCGCCAGTTGGCGGATTTCATTAATTACCCGCGTCACTTCGTCTTGCGGGCTGGTCAGGGGGATGATGACCGGCAGGACGCCGTTGGGCATGTGGGTTAAATCGGGCGTGACAATATCGTCGTCCTCGTCGGGCAGCCTACGGCGGTAGAGCAAGGTGGCAAAATCGAGGATTTCGCGGGTGGTGCGGTAGCTTTTGCATAGCCGGTGAACGCGCCCACGTACGTCGAGGCCGCTGGC
Organism: Candidatus Leptovillus gracilis; assembly: GCA_016716065.1. Taxonomy (NCBI): domain Bacteria; kingdom Bacillati; phylum Chloroflexota; class Ardenticatenia; order Promineifilales (SeqCode); family Promineifilaceae (SeqCode); genus Candidatus Leptovillus; species Candidatus Leptovillus gracilis. The sequence continues at coordinate 24,038 of JADJXA010000009.1, forward strand.
CAGCCAGGACTGCCCTCGCTTAAGGAAACCCTGGCTGGCATCGGCCACCAGAAACAGGTGGCCGGTGTTCGGCGCGAGAATGCGCTTGATGATTTCAAACCAGAGGGGGGCGAAGAATTGGGCCTCGTCTATCAGGATGATGTCGTAATGGGGCAGCGCTACCGCGCCATTGTGCCACAATTGCCACAACTGGCGCGGCACGTCGCCCCAATCCATCAGGTGGCGCTGCTGTAAGCGTTCGTGGTAGGTGGTGATGGCGTCAAAGAGACGGTGACGCATGGCCGGACTGAGGGCGAACCCGCGCCCGGCGCGATCGGCGGCCAGGTACTCTTCGCGGGTGAACAGCAGACGGTCTTTGTACCAGTCTATCTCTTCCAGAAGCATCTGTTCAGAAACGGCCGTGTCCCTTAACTGCTCATGCCCAATCTGCATCGCCAACTCCAGCCGTTGCCGATGGCTGAGTAGCTTGTGCCAGGTTTCCGTTTTCGGCCAATAATGGCGGCACCAGCCCATAAAGGTATATATCTGGACTCCCCCTTTCCCATTGTTAAGATGCTCATTGCTGAGATCTTTGTAACGGCGGCGCAGATCGTACATCAAGGCGCGGTTGTGGGTGAGGACGAGAATACGTTTGCGCGGGAAAAGCTGGTGCAGCATATGGGCGCGGTAAATGATGATGAGCGATTTGCCGCTGCCGGCCACCCCGTTAATCAGGCGCAGTTGGAAGTCGCGGGCGGTGGTCTGGGCGGTTTCGGGTAGATTCAAGTCCAGTTTAAGCGCGTATTCCTGGTCGTAATCGAGCAGGTAACGGCCGAGTTCTGCTGCCGTGTGCCGTTCGATGGGCTGCCGCACGGTGAAGGCGGCCGGCACAATCACTTCCGGGGTGAATTGTTCGCGGAGGTGGCCGATTTGTTGGTCGGTGAGCGGCGGAGAAAGTTGGTCGTCCAGCCAGTCGGTAAAACGGTCGGGGGTGAGGGTTTCTTTGCTGACCCAGACGGCCGTAGCCATCGTGGTGATGGGTTCGCCCATCTGTTTCTGGCTGAGATTGGGGAAAAGGATGGCGGCGGGTAAATCGAGCGTTGTCCTATGCGAAAAATCGGTCAATCGTTCGTGTTCCCCCTCCCCCAACGGCCGTATCTCACCGCCAAACAAACCCAACTGTCCGGCGCGTTCCGCCTCTTGGGGCGTCGTCGTGGCAACGGCCAGGAACAGCACCCGGTTGTCGCTCCGCAGCAAAAAGTCAGGGCCGGGGCCATGCAGCGCCGGCAGCCGTTGAATGACAACCACATGCTCCGGCAGCCGCTTGAACAGATAGAACAACCGGATAACTTCCGGCGGCGAGCCTTGAATAGAGGTGGCGGGGATGAGTTGCGCCATGATGTTACCATTTACTTTCCCATATTTCAGGATACTGTTGGCGAATTATTTTATCGCCCCAAAGATCACAATAATCAGTCGTTTCGAGGTCAAAAACGATCAAAATCTGTTTGTTTCATCACTGATTTTCGACCTATTTGAATTCGCCACCAGTATCCTTTCATGTGAACAGGTGTCGGGAATCAGGAAACTTCGCCCTATTCTCATCATAAAATGTCGCCACCCATACAATCCCAGCGGCGAAAATCAGTGAGCAACGGCCGCAATCCTTCATCCAGACACTTTACCGTCAAAAAATATGGAGAGCGCGTCCATGGCAGAGGCACATACATGCCAAGCCCACGTAAATAGGGCAGCAGCGCTGCCGCGGGTGTGGTCAAGCAGTGAATGTAGCGGACCCCGTTCTGATAAACGGTCGTGCCCCATCGCCGCAGCAGTTCTTCCACTTCCGCCCCATATGCGGCCAACAGCGCCGCGCCACGCCGCCCCACCGAACGATACACCACCAGGCCACATACCTCCTGCCCCGCCAGCCACACGCCAAAGCGGTAACGGCGAAACGGATGCTGCGCAAACCGGTGGCGCACATCTGCTTCCGTTGCACAAAAACACACCTGCGCACCGGCCCATGCCGCAAACGCCCACGGCCGATCCGGCCAATCAGTTGTCAACATCAGCAGCGCATCGCCTGGCGCGCGCGGTAGCAAAACCAGGTGCGCCGCCATCTGCCCCACCACCTCATATCCATATCCCTTGCTGTGCCGATCCACCTGCACCCCGGCCGCATTCGAAAAGCCGACCCCGGCCACACCGCCCAACGCCGCCAGCGCCGCATACACCGGCCGCGACACCTGCTTAATCAACCCTTGCCCCCGATAATCAGGATGGACGGCCATGTTGATGCTCAGACCCACACGCGCCGCTTCCGCCACGCCGGGCAGCCGCAAATGGGTGAGTCGGCAACTATACTGCGCCGCCAGCCGTTCGCCATCCCACGCGCCCCAGGCCAACAAGCCATTTCCCTGTTGCAGCCAGGGCCACAACTGCATCATCGTTACCGGCGGGTGATCAAATGAGACCGCCATCAATTCAGCCCAGTTTGCCATATCTGCTTGCGAGATCGCGCGAATTTCCATACAAATCCGTTAACCGTCAGCGGTAAATCGTAAACCGATTCTCAATTACCAATGAGCGCTCTGAAAAAACCGCAGGAGATTTGGTGGGGTTTTTCACATCCCCTAATCCCCGCTCTTTCTGAGGAGTTTACATGGGCTGAGGACACCCGGCTACATGAAACGATACTGCTGGCGAATTGTTTTATCGCTTCAAAGGTCACAAAAATCAACTTTCAAGGTCAAAAGTGATCGAAATCTGTTTGTTTCATCACCGATTTTTGACCTGTTTTGAATTCGCCAGCAGTATCATTTCAGGAGAGGTCGTGGGTTTGTTAGCAATATAGGCGCAGCTTTCCAGCAGGTTTTCTAAAAGTTGCACCATTGCCTGTAAAGCCGGGTCGGCCGTTTGCGTGTTCAGGACAAAGCGGCTGCCGACGATGATGAGCTTGCTGCGCGGCCGGGTGATAGCCACGTTGAGCCGCTCCGGCTGGAAGAAGAATTCGGCCACATTGGCGGCAAAGCCGGGGTCGGAGGTGGTCAGCGACAGGATGATAACGTCGCGCTCTTGCCCCTGCATCCGTTCGACAGTATCCACGACGAGTTGACGGCGGAGGCTGGGTTCCGGCACGTACTCCCGCAGCAGGTTACGAATCAGCCGCCCCTGTGCCCGATACGGGGCCACGACGCCAATCTCCTCGGCGGGCAGGCCGCAGGCCAGCAGCGTGGTGATGAGGTCCACGACGGCCGACGCCTCGATTTGGCTGTAAACGGTGTTGTTGTGATGGGCCAGATCCCAGAAGACCTTCGGTTCGTCGGGGTGCAGGATGTGGGCCAGCCGGGTGGGTGGCGTGAGGTAGTGGAGGCGGCGGTGGGCGGCGGTGGGCACGGCCGTCAAAAGCCCCTCATAAAACTTCGCGCTCGGCCACGCGGTCAACACGTCATTTAGCCGGTACGTTTCCGTCAGCATCTTATCAAAATTCTTGCCTGCCAGATAAGCAAAGACCGAATCGCGCAGCGCCCCACCCGTCAGCCGCGTGGTCAGCACCGGCGGCAGCTGTTTGTGGTCGCCAAAAAAAATGTACCGCTCCCCGGCCAACATACCCATCACCGCCAGCGGCAAGGTGATCTGGCTGGCTTCGTCAAAAATCACCGTGTCAAAGGCCACCGCTTGCAGCCGTTTTGTGCGCGGGGCAAAAGGCGTCGCGCCAATCACGTAGCCGCCGCTGGCATCGGCCAGTGGCGATTCGTGGAAGTTTTCGTAGTTGGGCGCGCGCAAATGGTGGGCATGAATCGGGTGGCCGATTTTAATCACGTCCAACTCTGGGTCGAGCTTGACCAGCGCGTTGAGGGCGTTGTTAATGGCGCGATGGGTGAAGGAGCAGATGAGGACGCGCTCGCCATCATAGGCCAGGGCGCGGGCCAGCGCCGCCAGCACCCTGGTTTTGCCTGTGCCCGGCGGTCCTTGCACCAGAAAGGCCAGGTCGGTGGCGTAGGCGTTGGCTAAAGCTTCGCTTTGGTCCCAATTGAGTTCCTGCGTTTCGCCGATGTCCAGCCCACGAGCGTACAGGGCGGGGTCAATGTTGGGCCGGGCTTCGCCCATAAGCAGAGGGAGGATGCGGGTACGGCCGTTTTCTGTATCCCCCACCTCGACCAATGCGCTCAGGATGTAGGCGCTTAAATCGAGGAAACCGATATCCAGCGTCCAGCCGGTCGGTTGCGCAAACAGACTGTCCCAATCCACAAAGCTGTCACAGGAGATGAGCAGTTCGGTCTCCTCGTCTTCCACCAGGTTAACCATGATGCTGTCGTGGGCGAAGGGGTCGTTTTGGCTGAGGCAGAGGATGTCGCCGGGGCGGAAACGGGAGATGTTGCGGCGGCAATTCAGCGCTACCAGTTCATCGTTGCGGACTTTCTGGAGGGCGACGCCGTCAATGGCGTAGCCATCGGCGACGCGGGTGGCGAGGGGTTTTTCCCAATGGGCATGGATTTGTTGGCGCTGCGCGGCCGTTTCCGTCAGCACCAAGTCTTTGAGGTCGTTTAGGAAGCGGGCTTTGCGTGAGTGCGGTTGTGGGGTCATGTCTTTGCTCGCCTGTTTGATGCCTAAAAACCGGTTGTTCTACTGAGTCCATCTGTCCATAACCATGTTGCGCTTTGCAGTGCGGTCGTTATCTCCCCTAACCTACTGCATACAAAACTTTCCCACTTCTGCTGCACCTTAGGCGTCAATTCATCCAGTGTAGCACCCTCGTAATCCCTGGCCCTTAGATAATCCTGGCCAAAAATGGTTTTGTAAGAACCTTGAACAGAGCCACCACGCTTACTGACGTTAAAAACCTGCGGGTATGCCAATGCCAGGTTGTATAATTGCTCTCGCAGCGGATGTGGCCCTGGACCAATATACAGCCTCAGGAGCAATCTATCGGCGCGATTGCTAAACTCCAGCAGCAGCATTCTGCCCGTGGGCGTCCAGCCTTCCCCTTGCCGCAAGATAGGCGCATCCCAGGCTGTCGAACAGCAGCGGACGTAGGTTTTGGTGGCATGGTCCAAAATCATGCCCGGCGTGGCTTCAATCATTGTGATGAGATAATCGCGCAGTTCGCTTTGCAAATCGGGGCGGTGTTCATAAATCAAGTCCAGGGCACGCTGGTGTTTCTTGTAAATGCGCTGGGCCAGTTGGGCGATGTCGCTGTCGGGCATAATGTGCCTCCTGAGCATTTGCGCGTAATGGCGCATGAGGGCTTGCACGTCCGCATCCAAAGTGGAGGCGCGGGTATCGGCGATTTTCATGACCAGGTCGTGGATACGGCCGTAATCGAGCGGGATATAACGGTCGTCTGAAGGTTCACGGCTGTCCGGCGCCAAGAACAATCCCACAATTTGCCAGTCGGGGTAGCGTTGCCGCACAATGCGCCAGTAGCGCTGCAACTGCTCCGAATGTTCGCCGCTATCCACCTTGTTTTCGATGATGACAGCGAAGCGGTGGGTTTCGTCTAGCAGCAGGATGTCTATGTTCTGCCATTCACGCAGCACTTGCAGGTCGTCGAGTTTCCAGAGGGACAGGTCTACTGCCGTTATCCCCGTTTCATGTTCGCTGGTTTGCACGGCCGTTAGCAACAATTGCTGCCCAAACGCTGCCCCCAAACCGTGCCGCTCCCGCGGATTAAGCAGGAAGGCGAGAAAATCCGAATGCCTTACCTCCTGCCGCACCGCGCCGATGGCTTCAAAGATGTTGAACTCATCCAGCAGCGCTTCCAATTGGGCCAGTTCGGGGTTGTCCAGCAGAAACGTTTCCAGAGCCTTCCTGTCAGCATCAAGTAGCATGGTAACACCCTACGCAATCCATTGCCGCATAAGCGCCGGCGACTTCACTGCCTCGTTTGGAGTCATGTTGCCCGGCTTAACTTCGTCGCGCCGCGGTTCTTGTTGAACTCCTATGTTACGGCCGTATGTTACCTCAGAAACGGATGTTTTGTCATTTGTTAGCCGTTGCCCGGCCGCAAACAATCCGGCTGGCGTTAGGCGCGACAGGCTATCGGGCAGGCATCCGTTCCTCCACCCGCCAGACGACCGGCGCCAAACGCGCCGGATGGGGCGAAAGAAGGCGTCATTCGATATTGTTTTGTCGTCCTTACATTACATCTCGGCGCGGTTAGGCGGGCGGCGGTAATGGGTGGCGCGCCCCCTACCCTGCCGCGTGATCAGACCCAAATCAATCAACTTATTAAAATCGCTTGTGCGCGTTGCTTTGGCCCTGTCCGTTAGCTGCCCATAATCTTTGTCGGTGATGAAGCCATGTTCGTCAATATAGGCCAAAATTTGTTGGTGATAGGGCTGGAGTCTGGTTGCCGGCGATAGCTGTGTCTGCTGAATCTGCTTTTGCACCCGCCGCAGTTCGTCTAGAATGCCTTCGGCAAAGTAGACAAGCCAGGGTGTGAAATCGAGCTGGGGGGCTAGCTCGTTGTAATCGCCAAACAGTCCTACATGTTGGAAATAGCGGGTGACGTTTTGGTTGTAATAATTCTCAAAGCTAAAGAGGTTGAAGGTGTTAAGCCCTAACCCCGCCAGCAGCAGTTTGGTCGCCAGCCGCGTGCCACGGCCGTTGCCATCCATAAACGGGTGAATCACCACCATTTGTTTATGAAACAGTCCCGCCAGCAGCAGCGGGTCCAGCCGTTCGCGGTTTTCCTCCACAAAGGCGACAAGCGCGGCCATCAGCCGGGGCACGTCTTCGTAATTGGGCGGGAGATAGACGATCTCCTGGCTGCGGGGATCGTAGACGACGACAGCTTCGCGCCGCCACTGACCCAGTTGATGAGGGGGCAGTAAATCGGCCATCACCCCGGCTTGAATTTGTTGGATGAGAACGGCCGTAAATGGGACATCCAGTTGTTGGTTTAGCTGACTCAAGACGCGATTGTAGTTGACCACCTCTTGCTCGCTCTGCCGCATGTGCGTCGGCCGCTGCTTGAGCAGCCGCTTCACTTCGGTCAGGGGCAGCGGGTTGCCTTCGATGCTGGTTGAAGCGTAGGTGGACATGGCTCGCGCGGCTGTTTGCATCTCCAGAAAGACGACATCGGGGACGGCCTGTTGATTGAGGTCGTGTACCAGCAGGGCGATCTGTTTGATCAGGCTGAGCAGATGGGGTGAGATAACGTATTGGGGATTAAACGGCTTCATCGCCTGATTATAGCCTATTTTGCGCCGATTTGAGAACGAAGGCGTGTAAAACAGTGCGCCAACGTTCTTTTGACGGATGTAGCTGGGTATTCTTACCGTACTCCATCTCAAAGAGGTAGTTGCCGTTGGCGGTATCGAAGGCTTGGCGGTTGAGGATGAGTTTCATGGCGTAGTTCTCCGGTGTTACGGCCGTGTGTTACCTCAGAACGGCCGTTTTGTCATCCACGCCAACTAAAGGCAGAACTGGCGGCGATAGGGGATGAGACGGCCGTTGGGACATTGGCTGTAAGCAAGGTAGGCAGTTTTTGTGAGCATGGGTGTCACTTTCCGGCTTGACTGGTGTCGAGATGCCAATTTTGCACCAAGCGCTATGATGCCAGGCAACACAGTGGGACGATTGGCAAAATTGTCCTACGCGCGGTCGGCGGGGATGTAGGGGATGAGTCCTTTTTCGTAGGCAGCTTCCTGGAGGTGGCGGGGTAATGAGCGGGCGTCCATGATCAGGCCATTCACCTGAACGTACCAGGCCATCGGGTTCTTGTCCATGCGGCTGGGTATCGTCCATTCTGGATCCATCAGGCCGATGTTGAACAGGTCGCGGATCTCTTTAGATTTGTTGGCGGGGCTGCTTTTGCCGATGGCGAAATGGTCGCTGATGTCGGTAGCGGCGATGGAGGGGGTCTGGCTGCGGTCGAAGGCGAAGTTGACGGTACCGATGGCGTGGATGATGCCGGCCGCCCAATTTTTCGGCCGGCCGCTGGTCAGGGGCGACGGCCGTTTGCGGCACAGTTTCGCGGTCATCTGGCGGCACATAGCGGCGTATTCTTCGTTGAGTTTTGCCCGGCAAAAGTCATCGGTCAGGGCAGTGATAGCGTCATAGGTGGCTTGCATGGTTTTGGGGACGGAATAAGGGTCTTTCATCTCTTTCTCCTTTTTTGGGTAATCTGTGGCAAAAGCCTTTTGGTTCTGGACTGTACAAGTTAGGCGGCTAATGCAACGATTCAATTGTCCTGTAAATGATTACCTGGTTGCTACGTTGGGCAGCACGGCCGTTAGCCTCTGGTTGGAACTCACGTGGGGGAAAGATAGCATAAACACACCTGCCCGGCTACTGCGATGGAGGTGCTGGCGGGAGGGTTTTCCCCAGGGGAATGAGCAGGGGCAACGGCTGTGTTCCCACACCCCTCCTCTCCCCTTTCCCCATTCCCCATGACCATGACCATGCTTCCATTGACAAACCTGCCCGGTTGAGAAACAATCTGTTATGTCTATGAGCTTGTTGTCGCGCACCCATAGCACGGCCGTTTCCACACATCCATAAGGGGCAAACACGATGGACGTTTTCAACCTCCGCCGCCAACTGATTGACGACTACAGCGCCTACATCGGCAGCTTCATTCAAATCAACGATAAGCGCATCCAACAGCATGTCTACGACGAACTGCAAGCCGGTGTCCTCTGGCCGGACCCCCTTATTCAACTCAATCCCACCTTTGAACCGGGGGCATGGATTGATGATCTGGTCACAACCGGCGTGCTGCACCCCCGCGGCCACGACATCTTCCGCCTCAAAGCCGACAAAGACGGCCATGACAGCAAACCGCTGCGCCTCCACAAGCACCAGACCGAGGCCATCGCCGCCGCGCAATCGGGCGACAATTACGTCCTGACCACCGGCACCGGTTCCGGCAAAAGCCTGGCCTACATCATTCCCATCGTCAACCACATCCTCAAGCGAGGCAGCGGCAAGGGCATTCAGGCCATTGTCATTTATCCCATGAACGCCCTCGCCAACAGCCAGTTTAACGAACTGGAGAAGTTCCTGGGACGTGGCTTTGACAAACCACCTGTCACCTTTCGCCGTTATACCGGGCAAGAATCCAGCGACGAGCGGCAGGATATCATCGCCCACCCCCCGGACATCATCCTCACCAACTATGTCATGCTGGAATTGCTGATGACACGGCCGTTTGAGCGTGACCTCATCAAGGCGGCCAAAGGGCTGCAATTCCTGGTCCTCGACGAACTGCACACCTACCGCGGACGGCAGGGAGCCGATGTTGCCATGCTCGTCCGCCGCGTGCGGGATGTCTGCGACAGTCCCCAGATGCAGGTGATCGGCACTTCGGCGACGCTGGCCGAGGGCGGCGATTTCGCCACCCAGCAGCAAACGATTGCCGAAGTCGCTACCCTACTCTTTGGCGCGCCGGTCAAACCAGGCCGGATCATCGGCGAAACGCTGCGCCGGGCCACCGCCGACCGCGCCCTCGATGACCCGACGTTTATTCAGGCGTTGCGCAGCGATGGGAGGGGAGACCCCCCCTCCCTACTCCCCATTCCCTATCCCCTATCCCCTACGAAACCTTCGTCGCCGACCCGCTGGCCGTCTGGATTGAGACGACTTTTGGGCTGGAGACAGAGCCGGGCAACGGCCGTCTGCGCCGCGCCAAACCCCTGTCTATCACCGGCGAAAACGGGGCCGCCGAACAGTTGGCCGCCCTGACGGGCGTCGCGGGAGACATCTGTACAACGGCCATCCAGCAAACCCTGCTGGCCGGGTATCATGCCCTGCACCCGGAAACCGGCTTCCCCGCCTTTGCTTTCCGCCTGCACCAGTTCATCAGCCGCGGCGATACCGTCCACGCCTCGTTGCAAGACCCGGCCGAACGATACATCACCCTCAAGGGACAGCAGTATGTCCCCGACAATACCCGGCAGCGCCTTTTGCTGCCGCTCGTTTTTTGCCGCGAGTGTGGGCAAGAATACTACGTCGTCAATCGCCGCCACGATCCTGAAACCAAGGCCCTGGTCTTCACGGCCCGCGAACTGCGCGACCAGACCAAAGAAGGCGACCAGCAGCGCGGCTTTCTCTACCACAGCCCGGCCGATCCCTGGCCCCACGACGATGAGGCCATCTACGAACGACTGCCCGAAGAGTGGGTCGAGACGACCAAAAGCGGCCTCCTGCGCACCAAAAGCCATTACCGCAACAAAGTGCCCCAGGCCGTGCGGCTGAACACGTTGGGCCAGGAAGTGGCCCAGGGCGCAACCTACCACTTTGTCCACTCGCCCTTTCCCTTCTGCCTGCACTGTGGCGTCGCCTATGGCAGCCGGGAGCGCTCCGACTTTGGTAAACTGGCGACTCTCTCGTCTGAAGGGCGCAGCACGGCGACCACCGTCCTCAGCCTGTCGGCTTTACGCGCCCTGCGCCGCGACGAGGCGCTGGAACAAAAAGCGAAGAAGCTGCTCAGCTTCACCGACAACCGCCAGGACGCCTCTCTCCAGGCCGGGCACTTCAATGATTTTGTCGAAGTCGGTCTCTTGCGCGCCGCGCTGTATCAAGCCGTGCAGCAGGCCGGAGCCAACGGCATCCGCCATGACGAATTGGCCCAGCGTATTTTCACCGCGCTGGCTCTGCCTACTGACCTCTACGCCGTTAACCCGGATGTGAAGTTCAAGCAGAAGCAGGAAACCGACCTGGCGCTGCGCGACGTACTGGCATACCGGATTTACCAGGATTTGCGCCGTGGCTGGCGTGTCACCGCCCCCAACCTGGAACAGTTAGGACTTCTCCAGATAGACTACGTCTCGCTGCAAGAGCTATGTGAAGACGAGAAAGAGTGGCAAGGTTGCCACGCTGCCCTGAAAACGGCAGTGCCCCAAGAGCGCTACGCCGTCGCCAAAGTTTTACTGGATGTGCTGCGCCGGGAACTGGCTATCAAAGTGGATTATCTTGACCCCCTCTACCAGGAGCGCATCCAACAGCGCAGCAGCCTGCGGCTCATCGAACCCTGGGCCATTGACGACGAAGAGGCGATGATCCACGCCGCCATCGCCTGGCCCCGCGCCAGCCAACAGGGGGATTACGGCGGCCATCTCTTCATCTCTTCACGCTCCGGCTTTGGCCTCTACCTGCGGCGACAGAACACCTTCCCCCACTACCCCAATCCGCTCAAGATGGTAGACACGGATGAGATCATCCCGCAGTTGTTCCAGGTGTTGGAAGCTGCCGGACTGGTGGAGAAGGTCGCAGAAAAAGAGAAAAAGAACAAACAGGATGCCGATGAGCCACCGGGCTACCAATTACCGGCAGATGGCATGGTGTGGCTGGCGGGCGACGGCCGTTCCCCCTTCCATGATCCCGTGCGAATGCCCCGCCTGCCCAAAACCGGGCTGCGTACCAATCCCTTCTTCGTAGACTTCTACACCCAGGTCGCGGCCGGTTTGCAGGCCACCCAGGCCCGCGAACACACCGCCCAGGTCAACATAGACGACCGCCTGGAACGCGAAGCGCAGTTCCGCACGGCCGTGCTGCCCATTCTCTACTGCTCGCCGACAATGGAACTGGGGGTGGACATCTCGCAGTTGAACGTGGTCAACATGCGCAACGTGCCCCCCACCCCGGCCAACTACGCCCAACGCTCCGGCCGCGCCGGACGTAGCGGCCAACCGGCCCTGGTCTTCACCTACTGCACCACCGGCAGCCCCCACGACCAATATTTCTTCAAACAACCGGAGCGCATGGTCGCCGGTTCCGTGACCCCGCCGCGCCTGGATTTAGCCAATGAGGACTTAATCCGCGCCCACGTTCATGCCGTCTGGTTGGCCGAAGCCGGGCTGCACCTGGGGTCATCACTCAAAGAGGTGCTGGACCTGGCGGGTGATCCCCCGCCGCTGGCGTTGCTGCCCTCCATTCAGGCCGGGCTGGACGACACCCTGGCCCGCCAGCGGGCAACGCAGCGACTCAAGGCGATTCTGGCGACGATACAATCGCCATTGGCGGCCGCTGGCTGGTACAGCGACGACTGGCTGCCCAAAGCGTTGCAGCAAATCGGCGACCAGTTTGGACGCGCCTGTGACCGCTGGAAAGGGCTGTATCTGGCCGCCTTGCAGCAGCAGTCCGTCCAGCACGACATCATGAAAGACGCTACCAAGACCCAAAACGAGAAAAACATCGCCAGCCGGCTGCGGGCAGAGGCCGAGGCGCAGCTCCGGCTGCTGACCGACAACCAGAACGTCATCCAGTCCGATTTTTACAGCTACCGCTACTTTGCCAGTGAAGGCTTTTTGCCCGGCTACAACTTCCCCCGCCTGCCGCTGTCGGCCTACCTGCCCGGCCGGCGCGGGAAGCGCAATGACCGGGATGAATATCTTTCCCGGCCACGTTTCCTGGCTATATCCGAGTTTGGCCCGCGCAGCATTATCTACCACGAAGGCTCGCGGTACGTCATTAACAAGGTGATTTTGCCGGTCGGCGATGAGGACGTGCTGACCACCAGCGCCCAGTTGTGCCCATCGTGCGGCTACCTGCACCCGGCGCAGAACAGCGGCCTGGATTTGTGCCAGCAGTGTGGCAAGCCGCTGGACATTCCCCTGAACAATCTTTTCCGAATGCAGAATGTGGCGACCAAACGGCGCGACCGCATCAACAGCGACGAAGAAGAGCGCACCCGCATGGGGTATGAGCTTAAGACCGGCGTGCGCTTCAACGCCCATGGGCAGCAGCCCGCCTGTCAGGTAGCCATGGTTGAGGGAGCCGGTGGCGCACCGTTGTTCAAGCTAACCTATGGCGACGCGGCAACGGTGTGGCGCATCAACATGGGCTGGCGGCGGCGCGATCCCCAGGACCCAGCCGGCTTTATGCTGGATACCGAGCGGGGCTACTGGCAGAAGAACGAACGGGACGTTGACCCTGACCCCGACGATCCCAACAGTCCCATGCAAAAACGGGTTGTCCCGTTTGTGGAAGACAGGCGCAACTGTTTGCTCGTGGAACCTTTGCTGCCCCTGGACACAGAGACAATGGCTTCGCTGCAACCGGCCATCAAGACGGCCATCCAGCTCTTGTACCGACCAGCACAATCTCCGCCTGCCGGATACCGCGCAGAAATTCATTGAAAGCTGCCACACAAAGCCGGATTTCTGGTATGGGGAGAGTTATACGGCCGTTTACATTGATGGCCCGGCCCATGACCACGCCGACATCCAGCAGAAAGACGCCGCTATTGCCGAGTGCCTGGAGCAAACCCTGGGCGTCACCGTCATTCGCTTCCGCTATGACGGCGATTGGGCAGCCATTGTGGCCCAATACCCGCAAATCTTTGCGTAGCGGAAGGAGGAAAGTATGGCCCTCGCAGAAATACATGGGAAAACGCCGTTTCTCTACTTTGAGGATTTGCTAACGGCCGATGTGTTTGCTGCGTTTCGCTATCTGCCAGCTCAAGAGGGAATTTATGCGTTTTTGCGCTCGGTACCGGGTTTGGGCAAGAAACTGCCAGCACTTACCGGTGAAAATGTTACGGCTACATTTTATTTCTGGCCGATGGGCGAACAGCGTCGCCGTGAACCGGATATGCTGCTCGCACTTCAAGTGGGGCAACGTCTCATCCATGTCGTTGTGGAGGCAAAGTATTTGTCCGGTGCGAGTGACCTGGAAATCCG